>NZ_JQLL01000002.1 GCF_000744185.1 Carnobacterium funditum DSM 5970
TTGAAGGTATAACGTTTCTTGAATAGCATCCCAGTCTTTTTTGCTAATCATAACGGCTTCGCTATCTTCATTTTTACCTGAAATGTAAATGGGCTCATTGTTTTTGTTGACGTCTTTTAGTAATTGATAAAAGACTTTTCTAGCTTGGCTAGGGTTTACAATCGACATAGATTATTCCTCCTTTTTTATTTATTATAGCGTACTTAAAAACGTACGTCAACAAAACTGTAGATACATGAAATGACATAGAATCGTGTATCTTCTATACAACCCCCGCAATAGGAAGCGAGTGCCATTAAATAGCTTGGTATACTAAAATAAATTTAGGTCAGGATATGCGAGGCAAAAATGTCATTCTCTCTGTTTCTTTTGCATTTAGGCTGAAAAGATTCGTCGTGAGCAGACCCGAAAAACGACGTAATAGCTGATTATATTTTTCGTGAAAAAAAAAAGAAGTTCCCTTTGCCTTTTTTAGCAGGGAGCTTCTTAAATAATCAAGTAAAAGATTAACGAGTTAATCACTCGGAAAGAAAAAGGAATATATGAAATTGTTTAAAGTAATGTATTGAAACCCTTTATTTAAAAAGCATCTTTTTGTTCGAGGTCATCTATCAAATTTTTAGTTAGTTGCATATTTTTATCTTTTATCATTTAATAAAAAATGAATTGTGATTTATTTTATGCTCCTATCTAGTTAGTTATGTCCTAGCTTTTTACCACATGTATTTATTAATATGCTCCTGATGAATAAGTTACTTCGTAGCTATGGCTATAAATTTCAAAGACAATACCAAATGGATCTTCTACGTAACACATTTTATAAGGTTTTTCATTTGGATAATACTCCTAATTGGCATCCTTTTTTGCCACCGTGAGCTACGATTTTTTCAACCATGCCTTCTATATCTGGATCCTGAACACTAAAATGAATACTCCATTTTTCCAATATTCAAAATTGTTTCAGGACTCTCACTATTTGGAAATCAAAGAGCTCTACACCGATTCCATCCGATGTTACCATGTGTGCAATCCGTAAATCCTCCAACCTTCGCCAAAACATCTATACACATCTGTCCAATAGGTGTTTATTTTCTTCTAACTACGTCAGACGGCTTCATAACAATATACCAGCCCATAACTTCTTTATAAAAAATTTGTCGCTTTATCTACATCCGGAACGGATAGCCAATATGTGAAAATGCTCTTGGATACGTCATCTAATCTCTCCTATCTGTACAACAAATATATGGTATTATTATGCTGTATCTTTTCCTTTAATATCATCTATTGTATATGGGATTTTTTATGAGAACAATACGGCACAATATTGTGGGATAGTTACCAAAAGGATACTAATGGATTATACAGGAGGTTCACATGGGAAAAATTAAAAAAAGCTATATATGTTCTTTGGTACTTACCATAGACTTGATAGGTGGAAAATGGAAATTAATCATTCTTTGGTATTTAATAGAAAATACAAAAAGATTTACCGAACTTAAACAATTAATACCAACAATTACACAAAAAATACTTACGGAACAATTGAGAGAATTAGAAGTTAATCATATTATTTCTAGAAAAGTGTATCCAACGGTACCTCCTAAAGTAGAATATTCACTAACTTCTTATGGTGAGAGTTTGATTCCAATTATCAATAGTTTATGTGATTGGACTGAGTCATATGCTCAGGAAAACAACATTACTTTATAACAGATTCTCATCAAAAATAATACACGAAATTGGATAAAATCATGTATCCCGAACCCTGTCACACTAGGGTTCTTTTTTTTATTTCCCCTCCAATACATGATTACATGCTATACTGAATGAAATCATGTATCGCTTTTGTGAGAGGAGAGGGCTTTTCAATGCCTTACAATGTGCAACCATTAAGATCACAGCACGAGATAAATGACTTTTTATTTGGGTTACGACGCAATAAAAACGCAAAACGAGACGTCTTTCTCTTTTTAATCGGGATCAATAGCGGTCTACGTATGTCTGATATCGTTAAACTAAAGAAAAAAGACATCTTATCCGCTAAAAATCCACGAATCGTGGAGCAAAAAACAGGAAAGACCCGTATTTTATATTTGAGTAGCCTGCAGGATTTGATCCAGGACTACACAAAAGACCTGGCAGCAGACGATTATCTGTTTCCAAGCACCAAAGGCGGGCATTTAGAAGTGAACACCGTCTACCAGATGTTTCAGAAGGTCGCTAAACTGTTAGGGCGAGACGATATTGGCACACACACGCTTAGAAAGACCTTTGGGTACCATTACTACAAAAAAACCAAAGATGTGGCCACTTTGATGGAAATCTTTGGTCACAGCAGCGAAACAATCACAAAACGCTATATCGGAATCAATGAAGATGAAATTAGTGAAACGTTATTGAATTTTAGACTAGGATTTTAACTATTATCATTAAAATTACATTCTATGGTATATAAAAAAATTTACCAAATATTCTTTTAAAAAAAGATTTCTTTTCAAGCTCTTTTGGTTCTTCTAAGGGAGTCTTGGATTCTTCTGAAATTTTATTACTATCACTAATTATATCAATATTATGTTTAACTAAAGAATCAACTAATTTCTCTAAACGCTCAATTTGGACATCTTTTTTTTGTAATGCTTCTTGATAATCGTCTAAATATTTATTTTGTTGAGCTACAATTAACCGTAGCTTAGCCGAAAAATCATTTGCATCTGTTTCCGTAGCTATAGCGTTTGTTGTATCTGAGTTATGTCTGAACCCTAAAATCTCATTAACAGCGATGTCTAAGGTGTATCCCGGCTTATTTTTAAGATCTACTAAGAGTTGTAAAGTAGCTATATCTTCTTTCGTGTACAATCTATTATTTGACTCATCTCTTGCAAAATATAGATCTTTTTCTGCTTTTTCATCTAATAATGAAGCATATTTTCTTAGAGTAGAAGGTTGTATCATTAACCTTTCGCAAACTATTCTTGTAGATACATAATCAATTGGATGTATCTCTTTCATGTTTTACCTCCTAAAGGGTTGATATAACAGTATGTTACAACAAGGACTAGAGATATACAAGAGTCCTAGATGGTTAACTCTCTAACCAATTATACATTGGAACCTGAGGTTTTTCTGAAACTTCTTTTCTTAATTTTTTAGTTATTCTAAATTCTACTCTTACAACATTTCTCCCGTTTTTACCGAGTAACATCTCTATATGTAAATCAGTTTTAGTGTTTACTTCCTCAATAGCTTTTTTTAAATATCGGCCATTAAATACTCCCCAGGTCAAATCTTTATGGCCAAAATATTCTTGGATTTCTTTGACCTCTCCACCAATAACTCCATTGTGCAATCCAGACTTAGCTAATTGGTAAAGTAGTAATGAATATTTAGATTTTAAGCTTATGATAGTTCTTAAATAGTAAGAAGTGTAATTACCTTTCTCTGCTAATTGAAGAAGGTAAGGGGCTAATTTTGAATGTAATTTTAAAACTGCTTTACCATCATATTTTAAAGAGACCTCGTCGATCCATCTAGCAATTTCAATTCCTGATTCATCTTCTGATTGTATCCAGAAACCTTTGTTAGATAAATTAAGAAGAGCATCTTTTGTATGTTTGATGTTTTTTCCGCCGTTTCCAAACCCTAAGACTAAATTTATCTCAGCTACAGAAGTTTCAACTTGTAATAATTCTTCGTCATTAGGTTTAATCTTACTAATAAGCCAATCAATAAGCTTTAATTCTTTTTCAGTTAAATTAATCTTTGCTTTTTGAACTAACTGATTATCTTTTGCTACAGTATATTCTTTATTTAATTCTATAACCTCTTGGTTCATATTTTGATAGATAGAATTAACTTTAATTGTATGATCCATTTTATATGCTCCTTTCGGGTACAAGTTAGTATTTATGCTAACACTAACATGTATGCTATAAAAAAACATATTTATTGATTAATTAGTATGCATTAGGGTACAAATTAGTACGTATTAGGGTACAAACTAGTATGTATTAGGGTACAAACTAGTATGTATTAGGGTACAAACTAGTATATAAAGAAGCTATAAGCACTGGTATTAGTGGTTTCCCAACCCCTCTAAGTACTTAAAGTATTAAAGAATTAATAAATAAATATTAAATAAACAGGAAAAAATAGAGCCCTCTTTAATTTTAACTTAAATGACTATAAAATTAATATAATAAAAATTTAGAATGAAACCTTGCTACACAAGCTAAAAAGCATTTTAAAAGGTCAAAAAAGGTCGCTCTGCTCCATTTGCAATGAAAAGAGAGGAAATGTAACTACTTTTAGTAAAACCGCTTAGAAGGTTGTTTTAGCTAAGATTCAAACAAGTAAATAGCTCACTTCGTTCGTGCAGGGCAAGCCCTACATACCCAAAGATCGTCAAACAAGCCTTTGATAGGAACGCTGAATCATTTTTCCTTCTTTTGGCTATATTAATGACAAAGACAAGTATGCTATATTTATTGCTGGCAACTTGCCCCGAAAGGGGGTGTCGTTCGTGAAGGAATTACTAACTTTGGTTATCGCACCACTGTTTGTGGGACTAGTAATCGTACTAGTTGAGCATTGGTTAGATGATTAGCGGATAACCGCAAGTTGGCCTAACCCATACGTTTGCAGTCGCAGCAGACGAAAAAAAAGCCACTCCTATTCGCTGTAGGGGTGGCTTTGTGTCGTTCTTAGAACTACTAACTTTATCGCACGTCCATTATACCATGCAAGGATTTAATCAGCAATATCAAGGAATTTTGATTGTCAGAGCTCTTTTTATAATTGTTCGTGCAGGGCACAACCCTACGTATCCTTAAAAAAAATCAAACAGTTATTAATTTAATGATTAGATAGCTATTTTGTAAAAGAATCACTAAATGTAGGCTTTGAAACAAGAAAAATGATGGTTTTAAGAGACTTTTAAACGAAGCGTTCATAATTTATACTACGAAATGGTAAGATTCCCTGTGAGGCGTTAATTTAGCTAATAAGAGCAAATGAAAGGAATGAGTTTCAAAATGAAAGAAACTATTAAAAAAGAACAGAATAAAATAATTTTAATATATGGGACTCTTTTTTTTATTGTAGGATTAATTGGAACAATTTTTCCAGAAATTTCTAAATTTATTATAAGCTTTTGTTTTATTTTTGGTGGCTCAAGTATTTTGACTGGACTTTTTTATTTCGCTGGGAAGAAAATTAATCAGACAGATAAAAAGGATAAGTAATTTTGTAAGATAACTCTACGGTAAAAAAGATAGAATCTAGTGCAAGTTTATGCCTTTCTTAGCTTTATCTCCTTCTTTTATTTTTTGAAGTTATCTTTTTTTGTTCTAACCCCTTTTTAGATTTTAAACAAAGGCGCACTTATACACGATAAAAATCGTGTGTGCTGAGATCAAAGAAAATAAATAAGGCGCACTTACCCCTTCACTTTTAAAAGTGAAGGATTGCGCTCTTTGAGAGCAAAAAACAACTCAAAAACGAACACTTGAACAGTGTCTTTTTTGAGTTATTTTTTTGTGTGAAAATTCCTTTGGAATTTAAAAATTTGCTTTGCTCATGTCTAAAAAAATTAAGATTTTCTTTACGATTAGTACATATATTTAATCGCATGTTTAAAAACAATCACGTCTTCAGCTTTTATATCTTGTACGTTGACATGAAGTTCATAACGACCAGCATGTAGCAATGTTCCTCGAAGAATTTCTCCGTCCATAAAAACAATATGAACTTTTTCACCCTTTTTTTGCTCGTATCCGTAGCTGACTTTGTCTTCATTTTTTTTCATCCTACTCACAACTCCTTATTTAGAGTACTTTAAGTTTAAAATATTCTTACTCCTTAAGCAATCCAAAGCCTTTATTTGTTCTGGATTGATAAATGAGAGGAACTCTTTTATCCTGGTTTATCCTTTACAATCCTACAAAGGAACGGTACAGTTTGTACATCTTCTAGCGTAACAATTTTGCCTTGCTAGATTTTTCTTTACATTGCTAGAAAAGCCTTCTGACTACCCCAAATAGTTAAGAGACTTTTTCTACGCGTTGAAAGCACACAAGGTCGTACGTGTTTTCTTTTTTTTAATCATCTAGTAGAATAAGAGAAGCTTCTTTTTTAAAAGGAGCTAGATCACAATAAAAAGACTAGAAGTAATAACGGTTGATTAGTGGTCCAGTCACTCGTTATTCTTTAAATGGCTAATGGAAAAAGCTTTTTGAAGCTAGTCTTTTTTCCTATCACCCCTATGAACATTCAAAGTCTTTTTGACAAAAAAAGAGCGCTCCTTTAAACTAAAAGAATAAAAAAGATGCTGATATTATTTCAGAATAGATTATTTATCTATGCCCATAATGTTATTGATTTCCTGCCCTGGTTTTGGGTGTTGCGTTCTTTTTTGCTTACCTCTTTGACAGGGTAAGCTTTTTTTATTAGTTAGAAAACAGCATAATTATTTCTCGCGCCTCGAGGTGCAAGAAATAATTATGCTTAACCTCTTATAGTTTTCCTTCTCTTGTACGATATGAGGGTTAAAGATAATATTGTTTTTTTAGAGTCTATTCATTTTATACTATTCTTAATACCAGTAACGTAAGCCTTTACAAATAAGTAAACCTACTTTAAACTAACAGTATTAACTCAATTCCAGGGGTTAATAGCCACTATTTTTTTAAAGAACTTATGCTTGTCACTTTTTTTTTATCAGTTTTAGTTTTTTGGCTTGCATGGTTGCATTTTTCCTTGGCTATGAAGATAGCCAAGGTTTTTTTTTGTCTCTTTCAATCTTTCATTGTCGGCTAACTTTGATGTAAAGTATGACTTTACTATACTTTACATCGTAAAGTGTGGTCTCTGCGAGGCTAAAAAGGAACCGAGTGAACAGACACGAAAAACGTCGGAATCCCCGCCTCTTTTTTTCGAATAAAACAAAAAAAAGACAAAAAACAAAGAAAAAAGACTTCTTGGTATTCAAAGAGTCTTTTTACTAGTCATGTACATTAGTTTTTCTGCGCACGAATTTATTACGAGTATTTTTATCAAAGTAAAAATCACACCTAGAAATCACTATATAATTGTAGTGTCAAAACCAACATTTAAGAAGAAACAAGATGGGTTCAGTTGTATCATCAAGATTTCTCACTTATTTTCCAAGCATATTTGTTAATGATTTAAAAGTCATGGATTCAATTAGATAAGTAACTTATCCATCTCGTTTTTGCATTGCTGAGATATCCGTAAAGTATCAATGAACCCTTATGCCCTCTATATGTATAGATGAAAAAACAGATTTGCCCATCATGGATAAATGCAGCTCGTTCTTTCTCAAAGGTAAGCCTTTAGCAAGATAAATAAAAAGACTATTTTGTTGAATCAACATATAGTTATTATTTCGAGGATTTTTATATGAAATATCCACATCTTCTCCACCCACACAACAGGTGCCCGTTGCTTCAAGTGAAACAGTTATTATCGTACGATTTTTCTTTTTCATCCAATCTTGTACTGCCTCATCTACTTTAATAGATATAGCCATCTTTTTATCACTGTCCTTTTTTTAGAATAATCAGGATTTTATCTAATTATATCACAAATAATTTGGCCGTTAACATACACCAATGTAAGTGGGAAAAAGGAATCTTATGTTGATCCAATAAAAAAGGGTCTATGATTTTTAGTGTTGATAAATGAATTAAATGACTCATCCAAAATTTCTAGAGGAATAGGGTTGCTTGTAGCTATGCATAAATTATAAACCGTAACCGTATTAGAACAACATTCTGTTTTTCTTATTGCCAATTAAAAACACACGCTATATAATCCGAATAACAAAAAGAAAAGATCGCTTTATGAATATCAATTCAACTCATCGTTTGTCCGCCTCTTCTAATCTATCTCGATTCTTTTTCCCTACCGTATCGGCTTGTACGGTAGGGTTTAGTACAATTCATTTATTTCAATAACATTTAATATAAATTTTTTATGATACATGAATTTAGATAGAATAATGTATCAATTACACTATTAAACTTGATTTTTTTTGTGTGAAAATTCCTTTTGAATTTAAAAACTTAAATTGCTCATGTTTGAGGAACGATTTTATTTTCGCTATTTTTTTCTTTTTTATTTTAAAAATAACAGTAAATAGTAAAAATAAAGGTGTACGAGTTGATATACACGAGACAAAAATAGAGATAAAAATAGCCCAAATCATATACAAGGTGATATACATATAGGGTGAAAAGTGACAGCAAAAAAATTAGTTAGAAACCTAATAGGCACAGCCTATTTATCACTTTCGAAGGAAAGTGATATCAGGTTCCCTTATGCTCTTGCATGAATTGCTCTTAAATTAGGTTTAAAAAAAAAGGTGCGATTTAAAGGAATTAATTTAATTCCTTTAGTGACAGTTAATTTATTTTTTGCAAAGCTTTTCTTTTTTTATTCGCCTTGTAAAAATTTAAAATTGAACTTATAAACCAAATAAAAGCAGCCGTGTATGCAAAAGTTCCTCCTCGAAATAGGAAGAACAAACTTAAAAATAATGTACCGATAGCAATATAAAATTGAGGTTGTTTAAAAATATCTTTGTTCATTTATTCATCTCCTCGAGTAAGAAATAGATTGATATTTTGTAAAATGATTAATCAGACACTTATAAACGACAGTGACAAACTAACCAGATCAGTACCTGCGAACTGTCTATTTTGGGTAGACTTCAAAGATACAATAAAGACTAATCCTTTTTACTGATTGATAGCCACTTTTCCATAATTTTTACTTCCTCTTTAAGTTTTTTTATTTTATTTTTCTATACTCATTCGATAAAAGGGACCTCAAAAAATATGATACCTGCTACTTTTTTCACTTCTTAATGAATCAAAGGTACTGCAGCTCATTTTTTTATGAAACAAGAAGCGCAAAAATAATGATAGGGATGCCAAAGACTAAAAGAAATAAGATTGAACGATCCTCAATATCTAGCTTTATAAAAAAATTCCTTATTTTAGCTGGTATTGTTTTGGGTGGAGGGGATTTAAATAAGTCTTTGATTGTTAGACCGTAAAATTCACTAATGCGTTGGAGCATTTCTAAATTTGGCACACTTTTTCCTTGTTCCCATTCAGATAGTAATTTTCTAGGAATTTCCAACTTTTTAGATACTAAAATTTGAGACATTTTTTGTTGTTCTCGCTCATACTTTAGGCGTTCAGCTAGGTTCACAGCTACTCCTCCTGTTTTTAACTTAACCATCTTGTTAACGGTTTTATTATCACTCAAAAGAGGAAGTAAAACAAGAATTTAAAAGGGATAAAAATTTATAAAAAATGGTAGTTTTGATAGATTAGTCATTTTATCATTTAGTTAAATAATAGAATCTTTTTTAGATTAAATAGTTAAGAACGATATATTATTTGCTAATATATCGAGTGTTGACTAAACTTAAACAAAAGCAACACAGAGTCGCTCGGTGTTGGGGAGACTGGGTATTCTCCGAAATATGTTGCCTTTTTGTCTTTCATAAAAAGCACCATCAGGAATGACAATAGAAAGTCTTTTACTCCTTATGCATAAGCTATAGACTTTTTTGATTACAATACTATTCATCTCTCAAAGAACAAACTTGTGTTCCATTCTGAAGTTAATAGTGTCAGCAGTGTTTTCTTTTTTTATGCATTACATACTAGATAGACTCAATTAAAAGCAACACGATGCCTCCCGGTCTTGGGGGCGTACAGAAAGTCCTCAAAAACGTGTTGCTTTTTCTTTTTTATATTGCTCATATTTGTAACGTTTGTTGTTTATTTTCTTTTAACAGTCTTGTAAACTAGGAGATAAGCTCCTTTCTTAATGAAAGGAGTAAGATCAGAGAAAAAAGACTAGAAGTAGTAAGGGTTGATTAGTGGTCCAATCAATCGTTATTCTTTAAAGAGCTTATGGAAAAATTTTTTTGGAGCTAGTCTTTTTTTCATTCATAAAAATCTGGACTTGTTTTGACTAAAAAATACAAATGTTTTATAATTAAAAGAAAAAGCTGATAATATTTCAGAATAGAACGTTCATATATGCCCTTAATGTTGATTTAAAAATAGCCCTATCTTGGGGTGTAGCTTTCTTTTTTACCTACTTTTCTAATAGGAGTAGGCTGTTTTCATTTTTTGATAAGGTATACTTTTTTATAAATAATTTATTATAAAAGGAGTAGAATTTAAATGGAATCCGAAAGATTATTTTTAATTCAAAAAAACGAATGTTACCGTTTTAATATAGATCTTGAAGTAATAGCGTGTCTTTTATTGACAGATACCTTTTCAGAAGCCCCAAAAGAGTATTCTGAAGCTATTATGGACAATAATCCAGACCCTTCAGAAAATTTTATTTTTGTTCAAGTTGGTGTTACTAGAGAGCTATCTGAACAAGAAAGAGAAGAACTTCTTTCCTTTACCGATGGATTACTAATAGTTAAACATGATATTGATTATTTTGTAGACTTTTTTGATATCAATAAAGAAATTCAATTCAACTATCCTCATGATATAGGATCTAGTGACCTTATTACGAAAGTTAACACGATTTTTGAAACTGATATTGAAATTAAAAACGTTAAATCATTCAATAATCTTTTACAAAATTAAATTTTTCCTCAATTAATCATGTATTAAACAATACATAAAATTGGATATAATCGTGTATCTAGAACCTTATTATAAAAAAGTTCTTTTTTGTTTTCTCTCCATAGTCAAAAAAGATAGAATCTCACCTTTTTAAAAGTAAGTTTCTATCTTTCATAGTGTGTCCAAGCTGACCAGATAATGATTTCTTTTGCATCATTATTGACAGAATAAACAATTCGATGCTGAATATTTAAGCGTCTCGAGTATTTATCCTTTAAATTCCCAATTAATTTCTCATACGGTGGTGGATTTTGAAAAGGATTATTTTGTAAGACAACCATTAGTTCTTTGAATTTTTTATCTAAATGAGCAGATTTCAAATTCTTTAAATCTTTCGTAGCGGATTTTGCTAATTTTATAGAGTATCCCAATCGATATCCTCCAATGCAATAAACTCATTTTCTTGTTTACGCTGTTGGATCGTATCAGCTACTCCAGAAGATTGAAGGTATAACGTTTCTTGAATAGCATCCCAGTCTTTTTTGCTAATCATAACGGCTTCGCTATCTTCATTTTTACCTGAAATGTAAATGGGCTCATTGTTTTTGTTGACGTCTTTTAGTAATTGATAAAAGACTTTTCTAGCTTGGCTAGGGTTTACAATCGACATAGATTATTCCTCCTTTTTTATTTATTATAGCGTACTTAAAAACGTACGTCAACAAAACTGTAGATACATGAAATGACATAGAATCGTGTATCTTCTATACAACCCCCGCAATAGGAAGCGAGTGCCATTAAATAGCTTGGTATACTAAAATAAATTTAGGTCAGGATATGCGAGGCAAAAACTGTCATTTCTCTCTGTTTCTTTTTTGCATTTAGGCTGAAAAGATTCGTCGTGAGCAGACCCGAAAAACGACGTAATAGCTGATTATATTTTTCGTGAAAAAAAAAAGAAGTTCCCTTTGCCTTTTTTAGCAGGGAGCTTCTTAAAATAATCAAGTAAAAGATTAACGAGTTAATCACTCGGAAAGAAAAAGGAATATATGAAATTGTTTAAAGTAATGTATTGAAACCCTTTATTTAAAAAGCATCTTTTTGTTCGAGGTCATCTATCAAATTTTTAGTTAGTTGCATATTTTTATCTTTTATCATTTATAAAAAAATGAATTGTGATTTATTTTTATGCTCCTATCTAGTTAGTTATGTCCTAGCTTTTTTACCACATGTATTTATTTAATATGCTCCTGATGAATAAGTTACTTCGTAGCTATGGCTATAAATTTCAAAGACAATACCAAATGGATCTTCTACGTAACACATTTTATAAGGTTTTTCATTTGGATAATACTCTCTAATTGGCATCCTTTTTTTGCCACCGTGAGCTACGATTTTTTCAACCATGCCTTCTATATCTGGATCCTGAACACTAAAATGGAATACTCCATTTTTCCAATATTCAAAATTGTTTTCAGGACTCTCACTATTTGGAAATTCAAAGAGCTCTACACCGATTCCATCCGATGTTACCATGTGTGCAATCCGTAAATTCCTCCAACCTTCGCCAAAAACATCTATACACATCTGTCCAATAGGTGTTTTATTTTCTTCTACTACGTCAGACGGCTTCATAACAATATACCAGCCCATAACTTCTTTATAAAAATTTGTCGCTTTATCTACATCCGGAACGGATAGCCCAATATGTGAAAATGCTCTTGGATACGTCATCTAATCTCTCCTATCTGTACAACAAATATATGGTATTATTATGCTGTATCTTTTTCCTTTAATATCATCTATTGTATATGGGATTTTTTATGAGAACAATACGGCACAATATTGTGGGATAGTTACCAAAAGGATACTAATGGATTATACAGGAGGTTCACATGGGAAAAATTAAAAAAAGCTATATATGTTCTTTGGTACTTACCATAGACTTGATAGGTGGAAAATGGAAATTAATCATTCTTTGGTATTTAATAGAAAATACAAAAAGATTTACCGAACTTAAACAATTAATACCAACAATTACACAAAAAATACTTACGGAACAATTGAGAGAATTAGAAGTTAATCATATTATTTCTAGAAAAGTGTATCCAACGGTACCTCCTAAAGTAGAATATTCACTAACTTCTTATGGTGAGAGTTTGATTCCAATTATCAATAGTTTATGTGATTGGACTGAGTCATATGCTCAGGAAAACAACATTACTTTATAACAGATTCTCATCAAAAATAATACACGAAATTGGATAAAATCATGTATCCCGAACCCTGTCACACTAGGGTTCTTTTTTTTATTTCCCCTCCAATACATGATTACATGCTATACTGAATGAAATCATGTATCGCTTTTGTGAGAGGAGAGGGCTTTTCAATGCCTTACAATGTGCAACCATTAAGATCACAGCACGAGATAAATGACTTTTTATTTGGGTTACGACGCAATAAAAACGCAAAACGAGACGTCTTTCTCTTTTTAATCGGGATCAATAGCGGTCTACGTATGTCTGATATCGTTAAACTAAAGAAAAAAGACATCTTATCCGCTAAAAATCCACGAATCGTGGAGCAAAAAACAGGAAAGACCCGTATTTTATATTTGAGTAGCCTGCAGGATTTGATCCAGGACTACACAAAAGACCTGGCAGCAGACGATTATCTGTTTCCAAGCACCAAAGGCGGGCATTTAGAAGTGAACACCGTCTACCAGATGTTTCAGAAGGTCGCTAAACTGTTAGGGCGAGACGATATTGGCACACACACGCTTAGAAAGACCTTTGGGTACCATTACTACAAAAAAACCAAAGATGTGGCCACTTTGATGGAAATCTTTGGTCACAGCAGCGAAACAATCACAAAACGCTATATCGGAATCAATGAAGATGAAATTAGTGAAACGTTATTGAATTTTAGACTAGGATTTTAACTATTATCATTAAAATTACATTCTATGGTATATAAAAAAATTTACCAAATATTCTTTTAAAAAAAGATTTCTTTTCAAGCTCTTTTGGTTCTTCTAAGGGAGTCTTGGATTCTTCTGAAATTTTATTACTATCACTAATTATATCAATATTATGTTTAACTAAAGAATCAACTAATTTCTCTAAACGCTCAATTTGGACATCTTTTTTTTGTAATGCTTCTTGATAATCGTCTAAATATTTATTTTGTTGAGCTACAATTAACCGTAGCTTAGCCGAAAAATCATTTGCATCTGTTTCCGTAGCTATAGCGTTTGTTGTATCTGAGTTATGTCTGAACCCTAAAATCTCATTAACAGCGATGTCTAAGGTGTATCCCGGCTTATTTTTAAGATCTACTAAGAGTTGTAAAGTAGCTATATCTTCTTTCGTGTACAATCTATTATTTGACTCATCTCTTGCAAAATATAGATCTTTTTCTGCTTTTTCATCTAATAATGAAGCATATTTTCTTAGAGTAGAAGGTTGTATCATTAACCTTTCGCAAACTATTCTTGTAGATACATAATCAATTGGATGTATCTCTTTCATGTTTTACCTCCTAAAGGGTTGATATAACAGTATGTTACAACAAGGACTAGAGATATACAAGAGTCCTAGATGGTTAACTCTCTAACCAATTATACATTGGAACCTGAGGTTTTTCTGAAACTTCTTTTCTTAATTTTTTAGTTATTCTAAATTCTACTCTTACAACATTTCTCCCGTTTTTACCGAGTAACATCTCTATATGTAAATCAGTTTTAGTGTTTACTTCCTCAATAGCTTTTTTTAAATATCGGCCATTAAATACTCCCCAGGTCAAATCTTTATGGCCAAAATATTCTTGGATTTCTTTGACCTCTCCACCAATAACTCCATTGTGCAATCCAGACTTAGCTAATTGGTAAAGTAGTAATGAATATTTAGATTTTAAGCTTATGATAGTTCTTAAATAGTAAGAAGTGTAATTACCTTTCTCTGCTAATTGAAGAAGGTAAGGGGCTAATTTTGAATGTAATTTTAAAACTGCTTTACCATCATATTTTAAAGAGACCTCGTCGATCCATCTAGCAATTTCAATTCCTGATTCATCTTCTGATTGTATCCAGAAACCTTTGTTAGATAAATTAAGAAGAGCATCTTTTGTATGTTTGATGTTTTTTCCGCCGTTTCCAAACCCTAAGACTAAATTTATCTCAGCTACAGAAGTTTCAACTTGTAATAATTCTTCGTCATTAGGTTTAATCTTACTAATAAGCCAATCAATAAGCTTTAATTCTTTTTCAGTTAAATTAATCTTTGCTTTTTGAACTAACTGATTATCTTTTGCTACAGTATATTCTTTATTTAATTCTATAACCTCTTGGTTCATATTTTGATAGATAGAATTAACTTTAATTGTATGATCCATTTTATATGCTCCTTTCGGGTACAAGTTAGTATTTATGCTAACACTAACATGTATGCTATAAAAAAACATATTTATTGATTAATTAGTATGCATTAGGGTACAAATTAGTACGTATTAGGGTACAAACTAGTATGTATTAGGGTACAAACTAGTATGTATTAGGGTACAAACTAGTATATAAAGAAGCTATAAGCACTGGTATTAGTGGTTTCCCAACCCCTCTAAGTACTTAAAGTATTAAAGAATTAATAAATAAATATTAAATAAACAGGAAAAAATAGAGCCCTCTTTAATTTTAACTTAAATGACTATAAAATTAATATAATAAAAATTTAGAATGAAACCTTGCTACACAAGCTAAAAAGCATTTTAAAAGGTCAAAAAAGGTCGCTCTGCTCCATTTGCAATGAAAAGAGAGGAAATGTAACTACTTTTAGTAAAACCGCTTAGAAGGTTGTTTTAGCTAAGATTCAAACAAGTAAATAGCTCACTTCGTTCGTGCAGGGCAAGCCCTACATACCCAAAGATCGTCAAACAAGCCTTTGATAGGAACGCTGAATCATTTTTCCTTCTTTTGGCTATATTAATGACAAAGACAAGTATGCTATATTTATTGCTGGCAACTTGCCCCGAAAGGGGGTGTCGTTCGTGAAGGAATTACTAACTTTGGTTATCGCACCACTGTTTGTGGGACTAGTAATCGTACTAGTTGAGCATTGGTTAGATGATTAGCGGATAACCGCAAGTTGGCCTAACCCATACGTTTGCAGTCGCAGCAGACGAAAAAAAAGCCACTCCTATTCGCTGTAGGGGTGGCTTTGTGTCGTTCTTAGAACTACTAACTTTATCGCACGTCCATTATACCATGCAAGGATTTAATCAGCAATATCAAGGAATTTTGATTGTCAGAGCTCTTTTTATAATTGTTCGTGCAGGGCACAACCCTACGTATCCTTAAAAAAAATCAAACAGTTATTAATTTAATGATTAGATAGCTATTTTGTAAAAGAATCACTAAATGTAGGCTTTGAAACAAGAAAAATGATGGTTTTAAGAGACTTTTAAACGAAGCGTTCATAATTTATACTACGAAATGGTAAGATTCCCTGTGAGGCGTTAATTTAGCTAATAAGAGCAAATGAAAGGAATGAGTTTCAAAATGAAAGAAACTATTAAAAAAGAACAGAATAAAATAATTTTAATATATGGGACTCTTTTTTTTATTGTAGGATTAATTGGAACAATTTTTCCAGAAATTTCTAAATTTATTATAAGCTTTTGTTTTATTTTTGGTGGCTCAAGTATTTTGACTGGACTTTTTTATTTCGCTGGGAAGAAAATTAATCAGACAGATAAAAAGGATAAGTAATTTTGTAAGATAACTCTACGGTAAAAAAGATAGAATCTAGTGCAAGTTTATGCCTTTCTTAGCTTTATCTCCTTCTTTTATTTTTTGAAGTTATCTTTTTTTGTTCTAACCCCTTTTTAGATTTTAAACAAAGGCGCACTTATACACGATAAAAATCGTGTGTGCTGAGATCAAAGAAAATAAATAAGGCGCACTTACCCCTTCACTTTTAAAAGTGAAGGATTGCGCTCTTTGAGAGCAAAAAACAACTCAAAAACGAACACTTGAACAGTGTCTTTTTTGAGTTATTTTTTTGTGTGAAAATTCCTTTGGAATTTAAAAATTTGCTTTGCTCATGTCTAAAAAAATTAAGATTTTCTTTACGATTAGTACATATATTTAATCGCATGTTTAAAAACAATCACGTCTTCAGCTTTTATATCTTGTACGTTGACATGAAGTTCATAACGACCAGCATGTAGCAATGTTCCTCGAAGAATTTCTCCGTCCATAAAAACAATATGAACTTTTTCACCCTTTTTTTGCTCGTATCCGTAGCTGACTTTGTCTTCATTTTTTTTCATCCTACTCACAACTCCTTATTTAGAGTACTTTAAGTTTAAAATATTCTTACTCCTTAAGCAATCCAAAGCCTTTATTTGTTCTGGATTGATAAATGAGAGGAACTCTTTTATCCTGGTTTATCCTTTACAATCCTACAAAGGAACGGTACAGTTTGTACATCTTCTAGCGTAACAATTTTGCCTTGCTAGATTTTTCTTTACATTGCTAGAAAAGCCTTCTGACTACCCCAAATAGTTAAGAGACTTTTTCTACGCGTTGAAAGCACACAAGGTCGTACGTGTTTTCTTTTTTTTAATCATCTAGTAGAATAAGAGAAGCTTCTTTTTTAAAAGGAGCTAGATCACAATAAAAAGACTAGAAGTAATAACGGTTGATTAGTGGTCCAGTCACTCGTTATTCTTTAAATGGCTAATGGAAAAAGCTTTTTGAAGCTAGTCTTTTTTCCTATCACCCCTATGAACATTCAAAGTCTTTTTGACAAAAAAAGAGCGCTCCTTTAAACTAAAAGAATAAAAAAGATGCTGATATTATTTCAGAATAGATTATTTATCTATGCCCATAATGTTATTGATTTCCTGCCCTGGTTTTGGGTGTTGCGTTCTTTTTTGCTTACCTCTTTGACAGGGTAAGCTTTTTTTATTAGTTAGAAAACAGCATAATTATTTCTCGCGCCTCGAGGTGCAAGAAATAATTATGCTTAACCTCTTATAGTTTTCCTTCTCTTGTACGATATGAGGGTTAAAGATAATATTGTTTTTTTAGAGTCTATTCATTTTATACTATTCTTAATACCAGTAACGTAAGCCTTTACAAATAAGTAAACCTACTTTAAACTAACAGTATTAACTCAATTCCAGGGGTTAATAGCCACTATTTTTTTAAAGAACTTATGCTTGTCACTTTTTTTTTATCAGTTTTAGTTTTTTGGCTTGCATGGTTGCATTTTTCCTTGGCTATGAAGATAGCCAAGGTTTTTTTTTGTCTCTTTCAATCTTTCATTGTCGGCTAACTTTGATGTAAAGTATGACTTTACTATACTTTACATCGTAAAGTGTGGTCTCTGCGAGGCTAAAAAGGAACCGAGTGAACAGACACGAAAAACGTCGGAATCCCCGCCTCTTTTTTTCGAATAAAACAAAAAAAAGACAAAAAACAAAGAAAAAAGACTTCTTGGTATTCAAAGAGTCTTTTTACTAGTCATGTACATTAGTTTTTCTGCGCACGAATTTATTACGAGTATTTTTATCAAAGTAAAAATCACACCTAGAAATCACTATATAATTGTAGTGTCAAAACCAACATTTAAGAAGAAACAAGATGGGTTCAGTTGTATCATCAAGATTTCTCACTTATTTTCCAAGCATATTTGTTAATGATTTAAAAGTCATGGATTCAATTAGATAAGTAACTTATCCATCTCGTTTTTGCATTGCTGAGATATCCGTAAAGTATCAATGAACCCTTATGCCCTCTATATGTATAGATGAAAAAACAGATTTGCCCATCATGGATAAATGCAGCTCGTTCTTTCTCAAAGGTAAGCCTTTAGCAAGATAAATAAAAAGACTATTTTGTTGAATCAACATATAGTTATTATTTCGAGGATTTTTATATGAAATATCCACATCTTCTCCACCCACACAACAGGTGCCCGTTGCTTCAAGTGAAACAGTTATTATCGTACGATTTTTCTTTTTCATCCAATCTTGTACTGCCTCATCTACTTTAATAGATATAGCCATCTTTTTATCACTGTCCTTTTTTTAGAATAATCAGGATTTTATCTAATTATATCACAAATAATTTGGCCGTTAACATACACCAATGTAAGTGGGAAAAAGGAATCTTATGTTGATCCAATAAAAAAGGGTCTATGATTTTTAGTGTTGATAAATGAATTAAATGACTCATCCAAAATTTCTAGAGGAATAGGGTTGCTTGTAGCTATGCATAAATTATAAACCGTAACCGTATTAGAACAACATTCTGTTTTTCTTATTGCCAATTAAAAACACACGCTATATAATCCGAATAACAAAAAGAAAAGATCGCTTTATGAATATCAATTCAACTCATCGTTTGTCCGCCTCTTCTAATCTATCTCGATTCTTTTTCCCTACCGTATCGGCTTGTACGGTAGGGTTTAGTACAATTCATTTATTTCAATAACATTTAATATAAATTTTTTATGATACATGAATTTAGATAGAATAATGTATCAATTACACTATTAAACTTGATTTTTTTTGTGTGAAAATTCCTTTTGAATTTAAAAACTTAAATTGCTCATGTTTGAGGAACGATTTTATTTTCGCTATTTTTTTCTTTTTTATTTTAAAAATAACAGTAAATAGTAAAAATAAAGGTGTACGAGTTGATATACACGAGACAAAAATAGAGATAAAAATAGCCCAAATCATATACAAGGTGATATACATATAGGGTGAAAAGTGACAGCAAAAAAATTAGTTAGAAACCTAATAGGCACAGCCTATTTATCACTTTCGAAGGAAAGTGATATCAGGTTCCCTTATGCTCTTGCATGAATTGCTCTTAAATTAGGTTTAAAAAAAAAGGTGCGATTTAAAGGAATTAATTTAATTCCTTTAGTGACAGTTAATTTATTTTTTGCAAAGCTTTTCTTTTTTTATTCGCCTTGTAAAAATTTAAAATTGAACTTATAAACCAAATAAAAGCAGCCGTGTATGCAAAAGTTCCTCCTCGAAATAGGAAGAACAAACTTAAAAATAATGTACCGATAGCAATATAAAATTGAGGTTGTTTAAAAATATCTTTGTTCATTTATTCATCTCCTCGAGTAAGAAATAGATTGATATTTTGTAAAATGATTAATCAGACACTTATAAACGACAGTGACAAACTAACCAGATCAGTACCTGCGAACTGTCTATTTTGGGTAGACTTCAAAGATACAATAAAGACTAATCCTTTTTACTGATTGATAGCCACTTTTCCATAATTTTTACTTCCTCTTTAAGTTTTTTTATTTTATTTTTCTATACTCATTCGATAAAAGGGACCTCAAAAAATATGATACCTGCTACTTTTTTCACTTCTTAATGAATCAAAGGTACTGCAGCTCATTTTTTTATGAAACAAGAAGCGCAAAAATAATGATAGGGATGCCAAAGACTAAAAGAAATAAGATTGAACGATCCTCAATATCTAGCTTTATAAAAAAATTCCTTATTTTAGCTGGTATTGTTTTGGGTGGAGGGGATTTAAATAAGTCTTTGATTGTTAGACCGTAAAATTCACTAATGCGTTGGAGCATTTCTAAATTTGGCACACTTTTTCCTTGTTCCCATTCAGATAGTAATTTTCTAGGAATTTCCAACTTTTTAGATACTAAAATTTGAGACATTTTTTGTTGTTCTCGCTCATACTTTAGGCGTTCAGCTAGGTTCACAGCTACTCCTCCTGTTTTTAACTTAACCATCTTGTTAACGGTTTTATTATCACTCAAAAGAGGAAGTAAAACAAGAATTTAAAAGGGATAAAAATTTATAAAAAATGGTAGTTTTGATAGATTAGTCATTTTATCATTTAGTTAAATAATAGAATCTTTTTTAGATTAAATAGTTAAGAACGATATATTATTTGCTAATATATCGAGTGTTGACTAAACTTAAACAAAAGCAACACAGAGTCGCTCGGTGTTGGGGAGACTGGGTATTCTCCGAAATATGTTGCCTTTTTGTCTTTCATAAAAAGCACCATCAGGAATGACAATAGAAAGTCTTTTACTCCTTATGCATAAGCTATAGACTTTTTTGATTACAATACTATTCATCTCTCAAAGAACAAACTTGTGTTCCATTCTGAAGTTAATAGTGTCAGCAGTGTTTTCTTTTTTTATGCATTACATACTAGATAGACTCAATTAAAAGCAACACGATGCCTCCCGGTCTTGGGGGCGTACAGAAAGTCCTCAAAAACGTGTTGCTTTTTCTTTTTTATATTGCTCATATTTGTAACGTTTGTTGTTTATTTTCTTTTAACAGTCTTGTAAACTAGGAGATAAGCTCCTTTCTTAATGAAAGGAGTAAGATCAGAGAAAAAAGACTAGAAGTAGTAAGGGTTGATTAGTGGTCCAATCAATCGTTATTCTTTAAAGAGCTTATGGAAAAATTTTTTTGGAGCTAGTCTTTTTTTCATTCATAAAAATCTGGACTTGTTTTGACTAAAAAATACAAATGTTTTATAATTAAAAGAAAAAGCTGATAATATTTCAGAATAGAACGTTCATATATGCCCTTAATGTTGATTTAAAAATAGCCCTATCTTGGGGTGTAGCTTTCTTTTTTACCTACTTTTCTAATAGGAGTAGGCTGTTTTCATTTTTTGATAAGGTATACTTTTTATAAATAATTTATTATAAAGGAGTAGAATTTAAATGGAATCCGAAAGATTATTTTTAATTCAAAAAAACGAATGTTACCGTTTTAATATAGATCTTGAAGTAATAGCGTGTCTTTTATTGACAGATACCTTTTCAGAAGCCCAAAAGAGTATTCTGAAGCTATTATGGACAATAATCCAGACCCTTCAGAAAATTTTATTTTTGTTCAAGTTGGTGTTACTAGAGAGCTATCTGAACAAGAAAGAGAAGAACTTCTTTCCTTTACCGATGGATTACTAATAGTTAAACATGATATTGATTATTTTGTAGACTTTTTTGATATCAATAAAGAAATTCAATTCAACTATCCTCATGATATAGGATCTAGTGACCTTATTACGAAAGTTAACACGATTTTTGAAACTGATATTGAAATTAAAAACGTTAAATCATTCAATAATCTTTTACAAAATTAAATTTTTCCTCAATTAATCATGTATTAAACAATACATAAAATTGGATATAATCGTGTATCTAGAACCTTATTATAAAAAAGTTCTTTTTTGTTTTCTCTCCATAGTCAAAAAAGATAGAATCTCACCTTTTTAAAAGTAAGTTTCTATCTTTCATAGTGTGTCCAAGCTGACCAGATAATGATTTCTTTTGCATCATTATTGACAGAATAAACAATTCGATGCTGAATATTTAAGCGTCTCGAGTATTTATCCTTTAAATTCCAATTAATTTCTCATACGGTGGTGGATTTTGAAAAGGATTATTTTGTAAGACAACCATTAGTTCTTTGAATTTTTTATCTAAATGAGCAGATTTCAAATTCTTTAAATCTTTCGTAGCGGATTTTGCTAATTTTATAGAGTATCCCAATCGATATCCTCCAATGCAATAAACTCATTTTCTTGTTTACGCTGTTGGATCGTATCAGCTACTCCAGAAGATTGAAGGTATAACGTTTCTTGAATAGCATCCCAGTCTTTTTTGCTAATCATAACGGCTTCGCTATCTTCATTTTTACCTGAAATGTAAATGGGCTCATTGTTTTTGTTGACGTCTTTTAGTAATTGATAAAAGACTTTTCTAGCTTGGCTAGGGTTTACAATCGACATAGATTATTCCTCCTTTTTTATTTATTATAGCGTACTTAAAAACGTACGTCAACAAAACTGTAGATACATGAAATGACATAGAATCGTGTATCTTCTATACAACCCCGCAATAGGAAGCGAGTGCCATTAAATAGCTTGGTATACTAAAATAAATTTAGGTCAGGATATGCGAGGCAAAAACTGTCATTTCTCTCTGTTTCTTTTTTGCATTTAGGCTGAAAAGATTCGTCGTGAGCAGACCCGAAAAACGACGTAATAGCTGATTATATTTTTCGTGAAAAAAAAAGAAGTTCCCTTTGCCTTTTTTAGCAGGGAGCTTCTTAAAATAATCAAGTAAAAGATTAACGAGTTAATCACTCGGAAAGAAAAAGGAATATATGAAATTGTTTAAAGTAATGTATTGAAACCCTTTATTTAAAAGCATCTTTTTGTTCGAGGTTCATCTATCAAATTTTTAGTTAGTTGCAATATTTTATCTTTTATCATTTATAAAAAAAATGAATTGTGATTTATTTTTATGCTTCCTATCTAGTTAGTTATGTCCTAGCTTTTTACCACATGTATTTATTTAATATGCTCCTGATGAATAAGTTACTTCGTAGCTATGGCTATAAATTTCAAAGACAATTACCTAAATGGATCTTCTACGTAACACATTTTATAAGGTTTTTCATTTGGATAATACTCTCTAATTGGCATCCT